>NZ_JAGGQC010000049.1:0-5124 GCF_018613455.1 Bacillus sp. ISL-78 | reverse complement strand
AACGAACTACAGGAATGCTAACCTGCCCCGTTAGTTCCAAAGAAAAGAGCTGCCTTATTGACAGCTCTGACTCAGCTAACGCACCCGTTATGATTGTTAAAACTGGAATTTTTGATAAATTTATTTTAATAATGATAATATCATCGCTACAGAATTTTCTACAAATGAACGCTCTGGACGAGATTTCATTAACACGGTAAGTCCGATTAATGAAGCGACTAGTGTCTGTGCTAAAACTTTAGCATTAAGGCTGCTTTCGAGCTCTCCTGAGCGAATACCTCGAACAATCGTTTCTTGAAATATGATCGAAAGATACATCTGATGCTCCCTTGTAAGGATTTCAAATTTTTCATCGTGAGGGGCAAGTTCCACCATTGTATTAATGCAAAAACATCCCTTGTTCGGACTTTCTTTATATTCCTCTTCCACCAAATCTTCAAAAAATCTGTGAAATGCTTCCTTTACAGATAGATTGTTTTGAAGTTTTGTTCGAATATGGGAAGCATGTAACTTTGTATATTTGCGTAATGCAGCCTCAAACAATTTCTCTTTGTCTCCAAAAGCTGAGTATAAGCTTGGTCGTTGTATCCCCATTTTGGCAGTCAAATCGCTTAGCGAAGTAGCCTTGTACCCCTTCTCCCAGAAAAGCAACATAGCATCATCCAACGCTTTTTCCTCATCAAATTCACGTTGTCGAACCATAATAAATCCCTCATTTCAAAAAACAAATTTCTTCACTAGATAATTAATCTTGTTCTTGATTCTTTTTTATTTGCTCAATGATTCCGAATCTGTCCACTTGAATCCAGTATTCCACTATTTTTCGATCCTCTAATAGGTATACGGCACTACCTATTTCAATAACCTCTTTATTTGTAGGCAGATAACCCTCATACTCTCCAATATGCATTCCTGTCTGCTTCCATCTGACATGAACTTTTTGATTTTGAGAAATTAATTCTTGAATTTCAATTTTAAATTTCCCCCATGAATCTATCATTTCTCTAATATGATCAGCATAATTCTCAGGTGACCTTTTAATTGTCACCATGCTTTCTGAATTCACTTGATGTGCTCTTACTTCTTTCGCCATAAAAAACTTAGCATGTTCGGGATTGCAACCTGATCTGACAACTTCAAAGAAGCTTTTTATAATCTGTTCGTTTGTCTGTAGGAATTTTGGAGATGGTGAATCGCCCCCAGATATTTCAGTTAATTCGTAATTCCCCGGTATTTGATTCATGGATAATTAATCCTCCTTTTAATTACCAATCGGTATATTATGATTTTATTTAATTAAAGTTTTATTGTCAAATTGTGATGATTCTTTCAAGGATAGCATTCAAATAACTGCATAACTTACTTGACATCAAAATGTTTTGTTGGTTATCCTTATAAGTAATTATTTCATACCGAACGATATATTATACTGTTGAGTACAAAAGGGGGATGTAAGTAATGGTAAAGGTGAAGGTTAAGGTTAAAGAAAAAACAACAATTATAGTTGAAGATCATGATACGAAAACGGTTCAGTTACAAATAGTATCCGGATCAACCATGACTCGCTTTATGGCACTATTGTTTGCAACAGCCTGTGGGATGGCTGTCGCCAACATATACTATGCACAACCGTTGCTAGACTCTCTGGCGACCGAGTTCGGTATCGCCCATTCATCCATCGGCATTGTCATTACCATTACACAGCTTTGTTACGCGCTAGGACTGCTACTGCTGGTACCGCTCGGTGATCTACTGAATCGACGTCGGCTAATCATCGGTCAGATGCTTTTATCCGTGTTTTCTCTGATTGTGGTTGGCATTGCCCCCATCATCACAGTGCTTTTCACGGGGTTAGCTGCGGTCGGACTGCTTGCTGTGGTGACTCAGGTGCTCGTAGCGTTCGCATCGACTTTGGCTGCCCCAGCCGAGCGTGGACGTATAGTCGGCTTGGTGCAAAGTGGAGTCGTGATCGGCATTCTGCTCGCACGAACATTCGCTGGTGTACTAACCGATCTCGCCGGTTGGCGTTCGGTCTATCTAGTTTCTGCCGCCATGATGCTCATCATGACTGGCGTGTTGTTCCGAGTCCTCCCGCGTGATGAAAGCGAAAGAGAGTCACTATCCTATCCGCAGCTCCTTCGTTCGGTGCTCACATTGTTCATGCAAGAACGAATCCTACGCATCCGCGGAGTATTGGCTCTGCTGATTTTTACCTCGTTTAGTACATTATGGACTTCGTTGGTGCTTCCTCTCAGTGCTCCACCATACTCTCTTTCACATACCGCTATTGGAGCGTTTGGTCTTGCTGGAGTTGCCGGAGCATTAGCTGCTGCTCGTGCTGGGGGTCTGGCTGATCGAGGTTTAGGGCAGCGAACAACCTGCATAGCCCTAGTTTTATTGCTAGCATCATGGTTCCTAATCAGCTTTACCGAACACTCACTAATCGCATTAGTTATTGGCGTTATCTTTCTTGACCTCGCTGTGCAAGCAGTACATGTCACCAATCAGAGTATGATTTTCACAGTGCGTCCTGAGGCGAGAAGCCGACTTACTGCTGCTTACATGATTTTTTATTCCATCGGCAGTGCCATGGGTTCAATTGTTTCAACCAATATATACGCAAACTATGGATGGATCGGAGTATGTCTATTTGGTGCCTCTGTCAGCGCTTTGGCCCTTTTGTATTGGGTAATAACCTACCGTCTAACGAAGGAGATTAGAGAAAAATAATACCGATTTTTATGTTGGTTTGAAATTTTTTAAGACCTAAAATCATACAAAGTTACAAAAAGGGGTGATACATATTAGTCATGTATAATATGTATCACCCCTTTTACTTCTTGTTCAACAAACGAGTTATTTCAAAGCAGTGCAGCTTTATTTCAAATATACACTTATTCGATTTAATGGCCCAATTGTTGAACAAAGATCAAACAGCGCTCTTAAACTAACCAGCCCCGATAGTTTATTAAGGACAACATAATAAAAAGGAGCCTTGGTCCCTTAAAAATACTTTCTATACAAATCTCTCTCCTCATTGCACCACTTAGATATGCATAAATTTTTGTGGGTTTCACTTTTTTCATGACCCATTAAATTTTGAATCACTTCTAGAGGGGCTCCATTATTTAATAAATTTGTGGCGTAACTATGTCTAAGCTGGTGGGGATGAATGCTCTTTTTTATGTCCGTTCTCTTTGCTACCAGTTTTAAAATGTTCCTCGCTTGAGAAATACTCATTCGATGGGATGCGCGTGTTGTCACAAATAGTGCTTCCTCATGATCTTTTCGCTCACTTAAATATCGCTTCAACCATATTTCACAACGGGTATTGAAATATACTTCTCGTTCTTTACGCCCTTTACCTAAAACGATTGCTGATTGATTAGAGAAGTTGATTGAGGCCCTATCTAAAGTTATTGCTTCACCAATTCTGCATCCTGTTGAATACATAAACTCAAATAAAGCATTTTCGAATGTTGTACCCGCAAATGTTCAATTTCTTCTTCAGACAAGTATTTTGGAACCCTTAATTCTAATTTTGGTTCCTTGATTTTGGAAGCAGGATTTCCATTAATCAAATTTTCATCCTGAGCCCATCTAAATAAAGATTTAATAAATCGAATTCTGTGACCCAGACTGGATGGCTTAAGCTTTTCAGCTGCTTTTCCGAGATAAACTTTAAGAGAATTAGTTGAAAGTTCTTGAAAGGATATATTCCCAAAACTATTCACCAACAAGTTAAATTGGACGTAATAGGCCTTTAATTTTTGTGGAGAATAACCTTGGATTTGCTTATCTGCCTTATATAAACCCCATACATCAGTTAAGATCATATTTGTTTCTCTCCAATCTATACCCTATTAATTGACAGTATAGACAAAAGAAGAACTATTATACTAGATTAGTAGATTTTTATATTAAGCAATAACACCTGTTAGCTAAAGAAGAAAAACTGCCTTAAAACAGGCTTCAATGTTCGGCTAACGCACCTGTTTGTTGAATAATACTAATTGTAGAGCTGACACAAACTATGTATTAGTGATCGGCTTTTTTCTTATCAAAATCTCCCCATAACCAACTAAAAAGGGAATGAAATGCTACGAAACAGAATGCATATGCTAAATTCTCTAACCAATTTATCGTTTGCCCCCTTAAGTATTGCAGACCAGAGCTAGCAATATACATGAGTATGAAACCCACTATATAACTAATGAAAAATCTTTTCTTTGTTATTGCCATAAATACAAACCACTCCTTCCATAAGAAAAAGCTGCCTTAAAGACAGCTCCGATCTTCAGCTAACGCACCCGTAGTTGCATAAGACTTACCGAAGCGTTGACACAAACTGTGACGAAAATGAGACGGTATGAAAATTAATTATATGAGTTCGATCTGCTTTGTTTCTTATGTTGGGATAAGCGATAATGAGGTAGTACAGAAAGAAGTAACCAAAAAGAATAATGGTAGGTACTATATTGGTGAAGATATTTATGAAAATATAACCTAAAATGAGAAAAGTTAAAGAAACTATAAAATTAAATTTATAACCTTTATTACTATTCAATAAAATCACCCCTAACTAATTTTACCATTAAAACACTTTTTTAGAAATAATCCACACAATTCGAAGAGACTGTGCTTGTTGAACTATCCTGCCCCTTTAGTTCCATAAGTAAAAGCTGCCTTAAAGACAGCTCCGAGCTTCACAAACTCTCCATTGTATTGATTCCCTATTTTTTAATAACAATGGATAATTTATAATTTGCATGCTCGTTTAACCCTTCCAAAAAATTATTCATTAATTCATTGGTTGGAAATTTACATTCAAGAAGGTAACAACCATCTCCACTGATTTTATAGTTACGTACAAGGTATTGTTCCTGCGTTTTGATGAATGACAAATATGGCTGATGGTTTGTACTCTGTGTAATGATGGTTAGAAAAGCATGTATATAAAATCCCAATTTGACATGATTAACTTTTATGGTATATCCCTCAATAACCCCACTATCCTCTAACTTTGCTACCCTAGCTGAAGTAGCTGGTCCAGTTAAGTGGACTTTCTCGCCTAATTCTTTCATCGTGATACGACTGTTCTTAGATAGTTCATCAAGGATATCC